>NZ_JBBCAR010000025.1:0-489 GCF_037203725.1 Agrobacterium sp. CMT1 | reverse complement strand
TCTTTGTAAGAACTAGATGTCAATTTACCCCCAAAAGCCGTTGGAATTTTCGCCTAACCTAAGATATGTCTTAGCTCGAAACCGAGTACTGGTAGATACAGATGCTGGTAGCGTCGTACCTAACGGCGACTGTTGGAATTCGGAAGTATGATTGATTACTATTTCAGAGGGAAACATGATACTATATATACAACGAGAAGATCAAGTTGATTCTTCGTATAGATAACTCGGGATTAATTCCGATGGTGTGCGGCTTGGTTCCTGATCTGCACCAGCCCTCATATCACAACATTCCCCCTCAGGATCGCTTTGCGGGCAAGGCGATACTGGAATAACGCTGTGCAGCCAATCCTCGGTAAACCCACTCAAAAACCTTCATAGGAAAATAAAGTGGAAAGAGCGCCTGCGCTGTCACATTTGTTGCCTCTGAGTCTTCAGGGCTTCGATTCCTAGGAGACTACAGAACGTGGCAAAAGCCGTTGGTCCCAA
>NZ_JBBCAR010000024.1:0-493 GCF_037203725.1 Agrobacterium sp. CMT1 | reverse complement strand
CTTCTGAAATCTCAGGCTAATGGTTCTTCTCTCATAACGTAATCGGTAAGCGAGCTGCGCACGCAAGCCAGCTGCGCACCCCAACCAAAACGCGTCCATGAATTAGCACTTAGTTAATTCAACCACCCACCATGCCACCAATTCGCTCCCAATCCTCTAAAAATTCAATAGAGAGAGAGGGTAGGATCTTATTAGCTACCTAGGCTATTAAGAAGCAAGAAATTAGCTCTACCCGCGAAGCAGCGCGCTATTTTCAAATACCTGAGTCAACCCTCCGTACACGTCTCTCTGGGACTACTCCCCGCGCGTTTTCTCGCGCCAATTCACACAAACTGTCAGAAATCGAAGAGGAAACTCTTGAAAAATGGATTCTCTCTATGGATTCCCGAGGATCTGCTCCCCGGCCTTCTATGGTGCGAGAAATGGCGAATGTTCTCCTCGAGAAGCGCGGAATCACCCCGGTATCTTCGGTCGGCGAAAAATGGGTATATAA
>NZ_JBBCAR010000010.1:0-581 GCF_037203725.1 Agrobacterium sp. CMT1 | reverse complement strand
GGTTCGTCGAGCATCGGCCGGTCCGCCGGCCATTTGTCGAACCACAGGCCCTTGACCGGCGTGTCAAGGAAAGGCTGCAGCGCGCCGATGGCGCTCAGACCAGAGGCAAGGTAACGCTGCCGCTCCTCGCCATCAGTCACACTGGCAAGCCGCACCGCCGCCTTCAGCCATTCCGTCTGCGGCCATAGTCGCGCAAGCCCGTCACGCATCGAAAAATCGTCGTAAAGGCTCATCACCGCCACCTTGCGGCGCGGGCAGATACCGTGGTCTTCGCCGATCTCGAACAGGCGTTTTGCCTTCCTGATCGCTTCTTCGTTTCCACGCAGGCTGCCCCAGCGCACCAGAAGCCAGGCCCATTCGAACTGGTGGCCCGGCTCCATGATCCGGCCCTTCTCCCCCTCGTAGGGCGTCCAGTCATGGGCGAAGAATTCGCGCAGGCCGCCATTGCCGTCATCGATGAAGCGGGAAAGTGCGAGGCCGGCAATCTCGTCCGCCAGCGCCGACCACGGGCCGTCACGATCCTGTTCTTCCCAGGCCAGCATCGCTTCGAAAAGATGCATATGCGGATTGGAGCAAAGCGG
>NZ_JBBCAR010000012.1:0-596 GCF_037203725.1 Agrobacterium sp. CMT1 | reverse complement strand
GAGACGCGAGCTTTCCGATATTTCGGCGGAAGTTCTGCGGTTGGCAGATCGTCGACCTTGAACTGCTTGCCGGTCGACCAGGGAAGCATGTTGAGCGCCACACCAAGCCCCGCGATGATCGCAGCAACTACGGGCCTGGTTCCGAATTTGTTCAACCCGGAAAATTTGAAGCCGGAAACAAGAGCACCAAGCGGTTTAACGATCAAGAACGGTATCAACAAGAATGGCATGGAGACGAGAAACAGCACCGTCGGGATCGCTGCCTCGAGCATAGGGTCGCCACCGTGTCGGAGGCGAATCCGCGGGTTACGGGCGATTGCAAATGGAATAAGTTCTTCCATGAAGCGAACGTAGCCGGCTGATTGATCGGTACGTGCCTCTCCCTGCCAATGCAGCGAGGATATCTCCCTCGACGCGAAGAGCATCCGCAAACGGGCGCTGTAGACGGGAAAACCGGTGGAGCCGACCCCACTCGTTACGTGAACGTGTATGAACCGAATAGAGGTCCACGGGATGAGACGGACGGATCCTGCCTGCGTCACCAAAAGGCCTTTGGCGTCGATGACGTAAGCGGTTGTGATCATTGTGGATCCCAC
>NZ_JBBCAR010000023.1:0-623 GCF_037203725.1 Agrobacterium sp. CMT1 | reverse complement strand
CAGACTGAGCATCAAAAGCAAAAATCAATCTGGTTCGCATAGTAAAAATCATAGTAAAAATTATCAAATTAGTCTGTTATTTCCTTCTTGCTCACTAGCAGTTTTCGAATCCTTTCGAAGTCGACCTTTAGCAGTGCTTTTGTTAATGCATCTGCCGGGTTTTCCTTACTGTCGATGAGCTAGATATCGATCTACTTCGTCTTTATAGTATATTTCACAAATTGATATTTGATATCCAACCACTTAGTTCCTTTATTGTAGGAGTCCTTCTTAAGAATAGCAACGGTATTGTCGCTATCCCTACAAATTGGAATTGGAATCGGAGTTAGCTTCGTGTTATCTAGTAAACGTAGCTAGAGAAGGATCTTTTTTAAATAGAGTCCTTCTCTCACTACTCTATCGAGAGTAATGTATTTAGTAATAGTGCTTCCTATAGTAACAATGTCTTATTTCTATAAGCTCTATAAAATTGGCGCTCTAGTATAGTAAAAGACGTATACTTCTATTAATTTCCTATCTTTGTAGTCGTTAAACGAAGAGTCGATATAACTAATTAGACTATTACTTTTACTAGAATTAGTAAGTCGTATTCCGTAGTCTAGTGCGCCTTTTAAATAGCGTAG